>NZ_NPJC01000059.1:0-1030 GCF_002251405.1 Prevotella sp. P4-98
TAACGTGAGTTCGACGAAATATAAGTGTCTAAAAATTTGGTGATTAGCGAAAATTGTTGTAACTTTAAGGTGCTAAAAAATCAAAAGTTTACAAACAATAATCGCTATGATCACCGAGGACAAAGTTACTGAAATTTTCTGTATTGCAGATGACTTCTGCAAAGTTTTTGATGCCCAAATGGAAAAATACACCATAAAAAGCAATTTAAAACGCAAATACCATCGTGAATCGACTATGTCAAAGGCCGAAATTATGGTTGTCATTATACTTTTTCACAGTTCAGGCTTTCGTTGCTTGAAGCATTTCTACAAAGAATATGTATGTGTGCATCTTCGACACTTGTTTCCCAATGTTGTGTCATACAATCGTTTTGTGGAACTCCAGAAGACTATTGCTATTCCTTTAACTATCTTTATAAAGAAGGTGCTTTTAGGAAAATGTACAGGAATCAGTTTCGTGGATAGCACCCCTCTTCGTGTATGTAGGAACCAGAGAATCCTTATCCATAAGACATTTAAAGGTATCGCTCAAAGAGGTAAATGTTCTATGGGATGGTTCTTCGGTTTTAAGCTTCATCTGATATGTAATGAAAAAGGAGAATTGCTGAATTTTATGATTACTCCTGGTGATATTGACGACCGTAAACCATTGGAATATAAAGCCTTTGTTGATTTCATCTACGGCAAACTTGTTGGAGACAAGGGGTATATAGGCAAGAACCTATTCGATAAACTTTTCGTTGATGGGATACAACTTATCACGAAACTAAAAAGCAACATGAAGGGGTCTATCATGAAAATATCAGATAGACTCTTGCTTAGAAAGCGGGCTATCATAGAGACCGTTAACGATGAACTTAAGAATATTGCACAGGTGGAACATTCCAGACACAGATCTTTCGACAACTTCATTGTCAATACTCTTGGAGCTTTGGCAGCATATTGCTTCTTTCCTAAGAAACCTACAATTGCCGTTCAAAGGACTATTGATAGACAATTGACCTTATTCTAATTCGTCGAACTCACGTTA